>NZ_JALIGC010000021.1:0-2306 GCF_024764775.1 Scandinavium manionii
AAACGAAATATTAAAAAAGGCTACCGCGCTCTTGATGTCAGACTCCCTGAACAGTTCTCGTTAATCGGGAAACTCAGGGCGCGTTATCCAGTGGCCTCTCTCTGCCACGTGTTCGGGGTTCATCGTAGCAGCTACAAATACTGGCAAAACCGTCCTGAAAAACCAGACGGCAGGCGGGCTGTATTACGAAGCCAGGTGATGGAGCTGCATAACATCAGCCATGGTTCTGCCGGAGCAAGGAGCATCGCCACAATGGCAACCCAGAGAGGCTATCGGATGGGACGCTGGCTTGCTGGCAGACTGATGAAAGAGCTGGGGCTGGTCAGTTGCCAGCAGCCTACTCATCGATATAAACGTGGCGGCCATGAACACGTCGCGATCCCGAATCACCTTGAGCGGCAGTTCGCAGTGACAGAGCCAAATCAGGTGCGGTGACGTGACGTATATCTGGACAGGTAAGCGCTGGGCATACCTTGCAGTTGTTCTCGATCTGTTCGCGAGGAAACCGGTGGGTTGGGCAATATCGTTCTCCCCGGATAGCAAACTGACGGCCAAAGCGCTGGAAATGGCGTGGGAAGCTCGCGGCAAGCCAGACGGAGTGATGTTCCACAGCGATAGTAATAATGCCGGTGTCAGTTTGGTCATCACTCAGTTTGCTGTTTAAACAGATTGGTGTGATTACTGATGCAGTGAAGACCTTCCCGCATCCTGACTCACACAGCGATCGACCTTTTGTGTCTTGCCCTGGACTCGTCGGTTGCCGGAAGCGCCTTCATGCGAGGCATCTCCTCACCGGTGCGCGTGACTCAAGAAGGGCCTGACGGCTTGTCTCATTACTGTCCTGTCCGGGTTATCTGTCTGGAGATTCAACTCTGTTTCCTCACAGGAGTTTTGTCATGGCTGATAACGTTATCGAAACCACCGTTGTGGGTGGCGTGGATACACATAAAGATTTGCACGTTGCCGCTGTCGTAGATCAGAACAATAAAGTTCTGGGGACCCAGTATTTTTCCGCAACACGACAAGGTTACCGGCAGATGCTGGTATGGATGACCTCATTTGGGGCGTTAAAGAGAATTGGCGTTGAGTGCACAGGTACCTATGGCTCAGGGCTGCTTCGCTATTTCCAGAATGCGGGGTTAGAAGTTCTTGAGGTTACTGCGCCAGATCGGATGGAACGACGCAAACGGGGTAAAAGTGACACGATTGATGCTGAGTGTGCTGCTCATGCAGCATTCTCGGGTATCAGGACAGTTACCCCCAAAACACGTGATGGCATGATTGAATCTCTACGGGTCTTAAAAACTTGCCGAAAAACAGCAATATCAGCTCGCAGAGTCGCTCTCCAGATTATCCATTCCAATATTATCTCTGCTCCGGATGAATTACGTGAACAGCTCAGAAATATGACGCGTATGCAGCTCATCAGGACTCTGGGATCCTGTAGGCCTGATGCCAGTGAATACCATAATGTTACAAACGTTTATCGCATCGCATTACAGTCCCTTGCCCGACGCTATCTCGAGTTACATGACGAAATCGCTGATCTGGATGTCATGATTGCGGCAATTGTCGACGAGCTGGCACCTGAACTAATTAAACGTAATGCTATTGGATACGAAAGTGCTTCGCAGTTGCTGATCACTGCCGGAGACAATCCCCAACGACTAAGATCTGAATCAGGCTTTGCAGCACTGTGTGGTGTCAGCCCTGTTCCTGTATCTTCTGGAAAAACGAACCGTTACCGACTTAACCGGGGCGGAGATCGTGCTGCGAATAGTGCTCTTCACATCATCGCCATCGGACGATTACGAACTGACGCAAAAACTAAGGAATATATCGCCAGGCGAGTAGCTGAAGGGCATACAAAAATGGAAGCAATACGCTGTCTGAAGCGCTATATCTCACGCGAAGTTTATACATTACTGCGTAACCAAAACCGGCAGATCAACAGCATCCAGATAATGACTTGACTCTTAGAAGGGCGTCCAAGGCAGTCATTATACAAGCAGGCAGTTCCGGCAGTTATTGTGGCGGTACCGGATCAAACAGAGTATGAGCCGACGTGGAAACTGCTGGGATAACAGCCCGATGGAGCGCTTCTTCAGGAGTCTGAAGAATGAATGGGTGCCAGTGACTGGTTACGTAAGCTTCAGCGATGCTGCCCATGAAATAACAGATTATATCGTTGGGTATTACAGCGCGCTCAGGCCGCATGAATATAACGGCGGGTTACCCCCCAACGAATCGGAAAATCGATACTGGGAAAACTCTAAAGTGGTGGCCAGTTTTTGTTGACCACTACA
>NZ_JALIGC010000020.1:0-1930 GCF_024764775.1 Scandinavium manionii
TCCCGATAAAAAAGAGCAACGGCGACAGTAGTAAATAATGCAACGCCAACCAGATAATAAGCCGGCGCAAGCTTATTCCCGGTAAATTCAACGAGTGCAGTGGAAATAAACGGTGTCGTTCCACCGAACAACGTAAAGGCCAGGTTATAAGATATTGCCCCTGCGGTGACACGCACAGAGGCAGGGAACATTTCTGCCATGCTGACGGTGACCGAAGGAGTAATGAAGAAGAAAATCATCATAAACAGCAGTTGCGCAATAACCACAACACCGAAACCACTCATTCCCGCAATGATAAATGCTGGCACAGCAATAATGGCTGCAAATATACTTGCCGTCAGGATCATAGGCTTACGACCATACCTGTCTGCCAGCAAGCCGCCAGCTGGCAAGATGCAACAGAGAACGACCAGCGCAATTGAATTTGAGAACAAAGCATCAGGCTTTGTGTGATTTGCCACTTCAATAAGATAAGTCGTCAAATAACTGCTGAACAGATACGAAGCTACCGCATTGCAGATGGCGAAACTGAAGAAAATGCCCATATTGCGCCATTGTGTACTTAATGCATCCCGTAATGGGGCTGACTCAACATTCCCGGTTTGCAAAACCTTTTTGAACTCAGGCGTATCCTCAAGCTTCATGCGTATATAGAACCCAATTGCACCAACAGGGATCGAGAGCAGAAAAGGGATCCTCCATCCCCAGGACGTCAGTGATTCTGACGGCAAGGCATGCGAAAGATATCCCACCAGACCCGAGCCCGCGAACAATCCGAGAAAAACACTCACGCCAACAAAGCTTGCATAAAATGCACGCTTTTTAGGGGGGCCATATTCCACGACAAAGGTCACTGCTCCGGCATATTCGCCACCGGCCGCAAACCCCTGAACAAGTCGGCAAAGAATCAGCAATACAGGTGCCAGAGTGCCCAGCTGGGCGTGCGTCGGTAATAATCCGACTGCTCCCGTCGCTGCTGCCATAATAAGAATGGTTGTCGCCAGCACCTTCTTTCGTCCGAGCTTATCAGCCATCCGTCCGAAGTAGATGCCGCCAAGTGGCCTGAAAAACAGGGTCATGGCAAGCACGGCATAGGTCATCATCAGCGCAGCGGTACGGTCTTCGCTGGGGAAAAATATCGTCGCGATAACTGGTGCCATATAGCCGAAGATCCCATAATCGAACCATTCGACAAAGTTGCCTATCATCGCGGCGCGCACCGCCTTTCTGGCGATTTTATTCGTCGCCGCAATGTCCCGTTCTGATACCGAGACAAAGCTCACATCTGTAGGAACAACTCTGTTCATATTGCACCTTTTGTTTAACCCTGAGGGGTCGAGCAATGAGTTGGAAGCCAGCAATGCATTCCAATGCACTGAATTGAAGCTACGACCTGGTTGGTCAGAAGTCAAACAATTGTGGTGACGTCTGTTGCGGTAATGTAAAAAGTGTGACGTATGTTTTAACTCCGACATTCGCCTTATTGCCCCTCCTGCCGGCGGATTTTTGGTTATCAACCTCTGTGATCAGTACAGTTGTCGGGGTGGGTTTTGCTGAAGCACAATGAGCGTGATACCGCGATACGGATAGTTGTGATACCTGAGGTTTATGCGAAGAGAAGTGCGGGGTTCACAGGCATGCCGTACGCATATTTAGAATCATGTTCAATGTATCATCATTGATGACAGCTAGACTGAACCACCCGCCCGGCGTCTGAAGCCGCTCCAATGGAATGCCCATTCGCCAGGACAGCAGCCCTGTATTTATAGAGACAGACGGGGCATTGTTGCCCCCCGGCTCTCCGGATAATTGTCAATGAAATGTTAGTTTTATTCTCGGGTTTGATACGCGTGTTCTTGTACAAGGCAAAAAGTGGTGCTAGTGTGCATTCGTATGCGCTATTAGTTGATACCGGATGACAGTAATCCTG
>NZ_JALIGC010000019.1:0-1535 GCF_024764775.1 Scandinavium manionii
TGAATCGAAAGAAACATCTTCGGGTTGTGAGGTTAAGCGACTAAGCGTACACGGTGGATGCCCTGGCAGTCAGAGGCGATGAAGGGCGTGCTAATCTGCGATAAGCGTCGGCGAGGTGATATGAACCTGTGACCCGGCGATACCCGAATGGGGAAACCCAGTGTGTTTCGACACACTATCATTAAGTGAATACATAGCTTAATGAGGCGAACCGGGGGAACTGAAACATCTAAGTACCCCGAGGAAAAGAAATCAACCGAGATTCCCCCAGTAGCGGCGAGCGAACGGGGAGGAGCCCAGAGTCTGAATCAGCGCGCGTGTTAATGGAACGGTCTGGAAAGTCCGGCGATACAGGGTGATAGCCCCGTACATGAAAATGCACGCGTTGTGAACTCGAAGAGTAGGGCGGGACACGTGGTATCCTGTCTGAATATGGGGGGACCATCCTCCAAGGCTAAATACTCCTGACTGACCGATAGTGAACCAGTACCGTGAGGGAAAGGCGAAAAGAACCCCGGCGAGGGGAGTGAAAAAGAACCTGAAACCGTGTACGTACAAGCAGTGGGAGCCTCTTTTATGGGGTGACTGCGTACCTTTTGTATAATGGGTCAGCGACTTATATTCTGTAGCAAGGTTAACCGAATAGGGGAGCCGAAGGGAAACCGAGTCTTAACTGGGCGTTAAGTTGCAGGGTATAGACCCGAAACCCGGTGATCTAGCCATGGGCAGGTTGAAGGTTGGGTAACACTAACTGGAGGACCGAACCGACTAATGTTGAAAAATTAGCGGATGACTTGTGGCTGGGGGTGAAAGGCCAATCAAACCGGGAGATAGCTGGTTCTCCCCGAAAGCTATTTAGGTAGCGCCTCGTGAACTCATCTTCGGGGGTAGAGCACTGTTTCGGCTAGGGGGTCATCCCGACTTACCAACCCGATGCAAACTACGAATACCGAAGAATGTTATCACGGGAGACACACGGCGGGTGCTAACGTCCGTCGTGAAGAGGGAAACAACCCAGACCGCCAGCTAAGGTCCCAAAGTCATAGTTAAGTGGGAAACGATGTGGGAAGGCTCAGACAGCCAGGATGTTGGCTTAGAAGCAGCCATCATTTAAAGAAAGCGTAATAGCTCACTGGTCGAGTCGGCCTGCGCGGAAGATGTAACGGGGCTAAACTATGCACCGAAGCTGCGGCAGCGACACTATGTGTTGTTGGGTAGGGGAGCGTTCTGTAAGCCGTTGAAGGTGGCCTGTGAGGGTAGCTGGAGGTATCAGAAGTGCGAATGCTGACATAAGTAACGATAAAGCGGGTGAAAAGCCCGCTCGCCGGAAGACCAAGGGTTCCTGTCCAACGTTAATCGGGGCAGGGTGAGTCGACCCCTAAGGCGAGGCCGAAAGGCGTAGTCGATGGGAAACAGGTTAATATTCCTGTACTTGGTGTTACTGCGAAGGGGGGACGGAGAAGGCTATGTTATCCGGGCGACGGTTGTCCCGGTTTAAGCATGTAGGCGGAGAGTTTAGGTAAATCCGGACTCTT
>NZ_JALIGC010000018.1:0-1429 GCF_024764775.1 Scandinavium manionii
TAATGCCGATCAGTTAAGGATCGGTTGATCGATCCAGTGGCTGTGTAAGAATCCGGAAATGCTCACCCGTTTCCGGATTTTTTTATGCACATTGGACAGGCACTTGATCTCGTTTCACGCTACGACTCTTTACGTAACCCACTGACTTCTCTTGGGGATTACCTCGACCCTGAGCTCATCTCCCGTTGCCTCGCCGAATCCGGCACTGTCACTCTGCGCAAACGTCGTCTGCCGCTGGAAATGATGGTCTGGTGCATTGTCGGCATGGCCCTGGAGCGTAAAGAACCCCTTCATCAAATCGTTAACCGGCTGGATATCATGCTGCCGGGAGACCGTCCTTTCGTCGCACCCAGCGCTGTTATCCAGGCTCGTCAGCGACTGGGCAGTGACGCGGTCCACCGCGTGTTCTCGCAAACGGCGCAACGCTGGCACAGTGCCACGACGCATCCCCACTGGTGTGGCCTGACGCTGCTGGCCGTCGATGGTGTTGTCTGGCGAACACCGGATACGCCAGAAAACGACGCCGCCTTCCCGCGCCAGACCTATGCCGGTCAGCCCGGGCTTTATCCTCAGGTCAAAATGGTCTGCCAGATGGAGCTGACCAGCCACCTGCTGACGGCCGCGGCCTTCGGCACGATGAAGGAAAGTGAATATACGCTGGCAGAGCAGTTGATAAACCAGACCGGCGATAACACCCTGACCCTGCTGGATAAAGGTTACTACTCACTGGGTCTACTGAACGCCTGGCGCGAGGCGGGAGAGCACCGGCACTGGATGATCCCGCTGAAGAAAGGTGCGCAGTACGAGGAAATCCGGAAGCTGGGCAAAGGCGACCATCTGGTGAGGCTGAAAACCAGCCCGCAGGCGCGGAAAAAGTGGCCGGCGCTGGGAGAGGAAATGACGGCCCGGTTGTTGACCGTCACCCGGAAAGGAAAAGTCTGCCATCTGCTGACATCGATGACGGATGCGATGCGCTATCCGGGAGGCGAGATGGCGGACCTGTACAGCCACCGGTGGGAAATCGAACTGGGTTACCGGGAAATCAAACAGACAATGCAACTGAGCAGGCTGACGCTGCGGAGTAAAAAACCGGAGCTTGTGGAGCAGGAGCTGTGGGGCGTGCTGCTGGCCTATAATCTGGTGCGTTATCAGATGATAAAAATGGCGGGTAGTCTGAAAGGTTACTGGCCGAACCAGCTGAGCTTCTCGGAATCATGCGGAATGGTGATGCGGATGCTGATGACATTACAGGGCGCGTCACCGGGGCGGATCCCGGAACTGATGCGTGATATGGAGAGCATGGCGCAGATGGTAAAGCTACCGATAAGAAGAGAAAGAGCCTTCCCGAGAGTGGTGAAAGAAAGGCCACGTAAATATGGTAAGGCCTGGAACAAAAAAGCCAGTCAGTTGCTTAACTGACTGGCATTAC
>NZ_JALIGC010000016.1:0-1055 GCF_024764775.1 Scandinavium manionii
GGCTTTGTTGAATAAATCAGGTTTGAAGCGAGTTTCCCTGTAACCGCTCCGGCTCTCAGCAGACACGTACACTTTCTGGCATACCTGCCTTCGTCATTTTGTTCAGCGCACGCACCATGGCCAAAGCCTCTGCAACCTGACCATCGTAGTCACGCAACGTCAACGTACCACCGAACAACTGCTTTACCCTGTACATCGCCGTTTCCGCTATCGACCGACGGTTGTAATCTGTTGTCCATTTCCACCGGGCATTGCTCCCGCTCAGCCGTTGATTCGCAACAGCACGATTGCGGTCTCCATACTCACCGGGCCAGTAGCCCGCTCCCTTCCGGGGAGGAATGAGCGCGCTGATTTTCTTGCGACGCAGTTCGTCATGACATCGCCGTGTATCGTAAGCACCGTCCGCCGCCGCTGACCTGATTTTTCGGTGGGTCTGCCGGATAAGCCCCGGGAAAGCCTCAGCGTCCGTGACGTTGTTCAGCGACAGGTCCGCGCAGACGACTTCATGCGTACTCGCATCAACAGCCAGATGCAGTTTTCGCCAGATACGACGGCGCTCTTTGCCGTATTTTTTGACTTTCCACTCACCTTCACCGAAGACTTTTAGCCCTGTTGAATCAATCACCAGATGGGCAATTTCACCCCGGGTGGGCGTTTTAAAACTGACGTTAACCGACTTTGCCCGCTTGCTGACACTGGTGTAATCCGGACAGCGAAGAGGAACACCCATCATGGCAAAAATGGAATCAATGAAGCCCTGTGCGGCTCGCAGGGTCAGGCGGAATACACGTTTAACGACCAGGAAGGTGGTGATGGCGAGGTCAGAATAGTGCTGAGGCCGTCCCCGCGATGTGTGTGTGGCGGGCTCATACCAGGCCTGAATAGCCTCGTCATCAAGCCAGAAAGTGACGGAGCCGCGGTTGATGAGTGCTTTGTTGTAGTTACGCCAGTTGGTGACTTTAAACTTCTGCTTTGCCATGGGACGACCCGTGTTGCCGGATGATGCGTGATCTGATCCTTTAACTCAGCAAAAGTTCGATTTATTCAACAAAGCC
>NZ_JALIGC010000015.1:0-998 GCF_024764775.1 Scandinavium manionii
GGTTCATATCACCTCGCCGACGCTTATCGCAGATTAGCACGCCCTTCATCGCCTCTGACTGCCAGGGCATCCACCGTGTACGCTTAGTCGCTTAACCTCACAACCCGAAGATGTTTCTTTCGATTCATCATCGATTTGCGATAATTTGAGAGACTCGAACACACCGTATTTTCCTTTCTTATTACGGAGAAAGGAAACAGTGTGTCGTTTCAATTTTCAGCTTGATCCAGATTTTTAAAGAGCAAAACTTCGCAGTACACCTTTTCAGGTACACTCTGAAGTTTATTTTCAGCAGTAAAGTGATGGTGGAGCTATGCGGGATCGAACCGCAGACCTCCTGCGTGCAAGGCAGGCGCTCTCCCAGCTGAGCTATAACCCCATCGTATTATCAAATCTCATCAACCTTAATTTTTGTTGAGGCAAGGCGTGGTGACACGACGCATACTCAGGTATGTGAGTGTCGCCGCAACGCAGCATCAGCAGAAATTTGGTAGGCCTGAGTGGACTTGAACCACCGACCTCACCCTTATCAGGGGTGCGCTCTAACCACCTGAGCTACAAGCCTGCAGAGATTTTTTACTGCTTATTTTTCATCAGACAATCTGTGTGGACACTACAAAGGCAGGTTCTTTAAGGTAAGGAGGTGATCCAACCGCAGGTTCCCCTACGGTTACCTTGTTACGACTTCACCCCAGTCATGAATCACAAAGTGGTAAGCGCCCTCCCGAAGGTTAAGCTACCTACTTCTTTTGCAACCCACTCCCATGGTGTGACGGGCGGTGTGTACAAGGCCCGGGAACGTATTCACCGTAGCATTCTGATCTACGATTACTAGCGATTCCGACTTCATGGAGTCGAGTTGCAGACTCCAATCCGGACTACGACGCACTTTATGAGGTCCGCTTGCTCTCGCGAGGTCGCTTCTCTTTGTATGCGCCATTGTAGCACGTGTGTAGCCCTACTCGTAAGGGCCATGATGACTTGACGTCATCCCCACC
>NZ_JALIGC010000014.1:0-536 GCF_024764775.1 Scandinavium manionii
CATCCGTACTGGATATAGCCTGTAGAAGTGAAGGCACAACATCCATTCCAAATTGTCCATGTTGCAAATCGACCGTCACTGAATCGAAACCGCACTGGCCCAACACTTCAGCAATATAGCCACTATTACAAGAAAGCCAGGCATTGATGGCTGGTCTTTTCAGAGTAACAAGCTCACGTAATCTATTAGGACGCATAAATTAATCTCTTTATAAATAATAATGAGAGGGATGGTGAAGCTATAAACGAAGAGACAAATAACGTAACCGATTGACCGTTCCCTACAGTGTCTGTGCATTAATGCACGACATTTTCACGACTTTCTACGAGTACTCTTTCATCACAATTCGTTATTAGGCCAACCGGATATGTACTCTTTCTCATCTAATTCAGGAGAGGCTCCAGAGCGCTCCCGATAAAAAAGAGCAACGGCGACAGTAGTAAATAATGCAACGCCAACCAGATAATAAGCCGGCGCAAGCTTATTCCCGGTAAATTCAACGAGTGCAGTGGAAATAAACGGTGTCGTTCCACCGA
>NZ_JALIGC010000013.1:0-458 GCF_024764775.1 Scandinavium manionii
GGTGGGGCCTTCTTCCGGCTTTTCAAGCGCTTATGCGAAAAAACCGCGCACCGTCGTGCGACGACTAGCGTTCGAGCAGTTCGAGACGGGCGATCTCCGCCGGGCGCAACAGGTAGCTCGCCTCCCCCGCACCGGGCATTTCCCGGCGGATCACCAGGCGCCCCTCGCTGTCGAGGCCGGTGAAACGGCCCTCGGCGATACGCCCGCGTACCGTAGTGGCCTTGACCAGGCGCTGGCTGTAGCGCTGCGGTTCGACCTGGACCAGCTCCAGGTCGAGGGTGGCGTTGCCCGGCGCCGGCAGCGCCTGCGGCTCGGGCGGCGCCGCCGCGGCCACGGTCGCAGGCTCCGCCGGCAAGGCGGGGAACGCGTCGCCGCGCACCGTCCACTCCCGCCGGGCGTTCTTCTCCAGCGTCAGCTCCAGCACCTGAGTCTGGCCGGCCACCAGGGCCTCGATACGC
>NZ_JALIGC010000012.1:0-455 GCF_024764775.1 Scandinavium manionii
CAGAAAGGCAATCTTGGCAGTAATGACGGGCTCGGCCTGATTGCTACTGAGGTGGATAACAGCCAGGAAGGTCGGATCACTGCCAAAGGCATGATCGACGCAAATATCAAGGGACTCGATCAGCAGGGCAAAGGGCGGCTGGTCAGTAATGCCGGCATCATACTCGACCTGAACGAGGGAACCCTGGCCAATGGCGCTCAGGGCCTGATCGCCACGCCTGGAACCTTGCTCCTGCGCCAACTCGGCATGGTGGACAACAGCGGCGGGGAAATTTCCAGCGACCGAGCCTTCACACTCACCACCTCCGCACTGACCAACCAGGGTGGCCGCCTGCGCAGCGGCGGTGTACTGACGTTGCGCATCGCCCAGGCTCTGGACAACAGCCTCGAAGGTGTTCTCTCCGGCACCGGAGGCCTGGATATCCGGGCGCTTGCCCTGGACAACCGCAGTGGCTT